>NZ_JBWLXM010000001.1:0-3541 GCF_057165765.1 Acinetobacter legionensis
TTCACTACTCACGACGATGTTTTTTTTGGTACCTTTTTTTTCACCGGAAAGGACCCGTAAAGTGATAATGATTATCATCTACATATCACAACGTGCGTGGAGGCCATCAAACCACGTCAAATAATCAATTATGACGCAGGTATCGTATTAATTGATCTGCATCAACTTAACGTAAAAACAACTTCAGACAATACAAATCAGCGACACTGAATACGGGGCAACCTCATGTCAACGAAGAACAGAACCCGCAGAACAACAACCCGCAACATCCGCTTTCCTAACCAAATGATTGAACAAATTAACATCGCTCTTGAGCAAAAAGGGTCCGGGAATTTCTCAGCCTGGGTCATTGAAGCCTGCCGTCGGAGACTAACGTCAGAAAAGAGAGCATATACATCAATTAAAAGTGATGAAGAATGAACATCCCGCGTTCTTCCCTCCGAACAGGACGATATTGTAAATTCACTTAATTACGAGGGCATTGCAGTAATTGAGTTGCAGTTTTACCACTTTCCTGACAGTGACAGACTGCGTGTTGGCTCTGTCACAGACTAAATAGTTTGAATGATTAGCAGTTATGGTGATCAGTCAACCACCAGGGAATAATCCTTCATATTATTATCGTGCTTCACCAACGCTGCCTCAATTGCTCTGAATGCTTCCAGAGACACCTTATGTTCTATACATGCAATTACAACATCAGGGTAACTCATAGAAATGGTGCTATTAAGCATATTTTTTACACGAATCAGATCCACGGAGGGATCATCAGCAGATTGTTCTTTATTCATTTTGTCGCTCCATGCGCTTGCTCTTCATCTAGCGGTTAAAATATTACTTCAAATCTTTCTGTATGAAGATTTGAGCACGTTGGCCTTACATACATCTGTCGGTTGTATTTCCCTCCAGAATGCCAGCAGGACCGCACTTTGTTACGCAACCAATACTATTAAGTGAAAACATTCCTAATATTTGACATAAATCATCAACAAAACACAAGGAGGTCAGACCAGATTGAAACGATAAAAACGATAATGCAAACTACGCGCCCTCGTATCACATGGAAGGTTTTACCAATGGCTCAGGTTGCCATTTTTAAAGAAATATTCGATCAAGTGCGAAAAGATTTAGACTGTGAATTGTTTTATTCTGAACTAAAACGTCACAACGTCTCACATTATATTTACTATCTAGCCACAGATAATATTCACATCGTGTTAGAAAACGATAACACCGTGTTAATAAAAGGACTTAAAAAGGTTGTAAATGTTAAATTCTCAAGAAACACGCATCTTATAGAAACGTCCTATGATAGGTTGAAATCAAGAGAAATCACATTTCAGCAATACAGGGAAAATCTTGCTAAAGCAGGAGTTTTCCGATGGGTTACAAATATCCATGAACATAAAAGATATTACTATACCTTTGATAATTCATTACTATTTACTGAGAGCATTCAGAACACTACACAAATCTTTCCACGCTAAATCATAACGTCCGGTTTCTTCCGTGTCAGCACCGGGGCGTTGGCATAATGCAATACGTGTACGCGCTAAACCCTGTGTGCATCGTTTTAATTATTCCCGGACACTCCCGCAGAGAAGTTCCCCGTCAGGGCTGTGGACATAGTTAATCCGGGAATACAATGACGATTCATCGCACCTGACATACATTAATAAATATTAACAATATGAAATTTCAACTCATTGTTTAGGGTTTGTTTAATTTTCTACACATACGATTCTGCGAACTTCAAAAAGCATCGGGAATAACACCATGAAAAAAATGCTACTCGCTACTGCGCTGGCCCTGCTTATTACAGGATGTGCTCAACAGACGTTTACTGTTCAAAACAAACCGGCAGCAGTAGCACCAAAGGAAACCATCACCCATCATTTCTTCGTTTCTGGAATTGGGCAGAAGAAAACTGTCGATGCAGCCAAAATTTGTGGCGGCGCAGAAAATGTTGTTAAAACAGAAACCCAGCAAACATTCGTAAATGGATTGCTCGGTTTTATTACTTTAGGCATTTATACTCCGCTGGAAGCGCGTGTGTATTGCTCACAATAATTGCATGAGTTGCCCATCGATATGGGCAACTCTATCTGCACTGCTCATTAATATACTTCTGGGTTCCTTCCAGTTGTTTTTGCATAGTGATCAGCCTCTCTCTGAGGGTGAAATAATCCCGTTCAGCGGTGTCTGCCAGTCGGGGGGAGGCTGCATTATCCACGCCGGAGGCGGTGGTGGCTTCACGCACTGACTGACAGACTGCTTTGATGTGCAACCGACGACGACCAGCGGCAACATCATCACGCAGAGCATCATTTTCAGCTTTAGCATCAGCTAACTCCTTCGTGTATTTTGCATCGAGCGCAGCAACATCACGCTGACGCATCTGCATGTCAGTAATTGCCGCGTTCGCCAGCTTCAGTTCTCTGGCATTTTTGTCGCGCTGGGCTTTGTAGGTAATGGCGTTATCACGGTAATGATTAACAGCCCATGACAGGCAGACGATGATGCAGATAACCAGAGCGGAGATAATCGCGGTGACTCTGCTCATACATCAATCTCTCTGACCGTTCCGCCCGCTTCTTTGAATTTTGCAATCAGGCTGTCAGCCTTATGCTCGAACTGACCATAACCAGCGCCCGGCAGTGAAGCCCAGATATTGCTGCAACGGTCGATTGCCTGACGGATATCACCACGATCAATCATAGGTAAAGCGCCACGCTCCTTAATCTGCTGCAATGCCACAGCGTCCTGACTTTTCGGAGAGAAGTCTTTCAGGCCAAGCTGCTTGCGGTAGGCATCCCACCAACGGGAAAGAAGCTGGTAGCGTCCGGCGCCTGTTGATTTGAGTTTTGGGTTTAGCGTGACAAGTTTGCGAGGGTGATCGGAGTAATCAGTAAATAGCTCTCCGCCTACAATGACGTCATAACCATGATTTCTGGTTTTCTGACGTCCGTTATCAGTTCCCTCCGACCACGCCAGCATATCGAGGAACGCCTTACGTTGATTATTGATTTCTACCATCTTCTACTCCGGCTTTTTTAGCAGCGAAGCGTTTGATAAGCGAACCAATCGAGTCAGTACCGATGTAGCCGATAAACACGCTCGTTATATAAGCGAGATTGCTACTTAGTCCGGCGAAGTCGAGAAGGTCACGAATGAACTAGGCGATAATGGCGCACATCGTTGCGTCGATTACTGTTTTTGTAAACGCACCGCCATTATATCTGCCGCGAAGGTACGCCATTGCAAACGCAAGGATTGCCCCGATGCCTTGTTCCTTTGCCGCGAGAATGGCGGCCAACAGGTCATGTTTTTCTGGCATCTTCATGTCTTACCCCCAATAAGGGGATTTGCTCTATTTAATTAGGAATAAGGTCGATTACTGATAGAACAAATCCAGGCTACTGTGTTTAGTAATCAGATTTGTTCGTGACCGATATGCACGGGCAAAACGGCAGGAGGTTGTTAGCGCAAAAAAAAAATTCCAAAAAAAAAATTCCAAAAAAAAAAAGCGACTAACAAACAC